>CP036297.1 GCA_007751255.1 Engelhardtia mirabilis | reverse complement strand
TTTCGCCTAGTCGCCGAGGCTAGGCTCCCGTGGTACTCGAAGGAAGCTTGCCCGAGACCAAGGGGTATGCTGGGTGCTCTCTCGATGGCAAAAGAACTCGTGGAGTGCATCGGGCAAGACACTCGGATCGCCTCCCGGGCGATACACGGAAGGTGACTGATGTCGCAAGTCAGCGACAACTGTCTCTGGGTAGAGGGCTAAGACTGGCAGGGCGGCAATGTAGGGTTCAGAATAGAGGTCCGCTGCTGCGACGAATTCTTCGATGTCCCGAAGGTGAACGACGTTCTCCGCATTGGGAACAAATGAGTAGTTTAGAATTGAATTTGGAAGAATAGATGCGGTAACAGGTTTGGCCTGTTCAGTTGAATTGCCTTGGTGATCACCGTAATGCCAGATGCTACCTAGAGTTAAGCCACTCTCGGCGCGGGCTTCAACGGCAAGGATCCGAGGGGGCTCTAGCGCGAGATCGATGATCCAATGGGAGAGCCCTTTGTTGGTCTTGGCTTCAATTCTATAATGGCTTCGGGGTTCGTCTGTCGCCGTCACGTCCCACGGTAGGCTGCCAAGCCATAGCAGGAAGTCTGATTGAAGGTTTAGCGGCTGAATCGTGCGGCTGAGTGACGCCGCAGTGATAGCTGGGCTGGGAAGAAGGCTGACCTGCCGGCCTGAATCTGCAGTCACTAGGGCAAATGGTGGCCGGACGGCGAGCTCTTGAACCACTTCACCTTCGGCGAATCCAAGCTGAAGGGATACTCCAGAGCCGCATACAAGGAGTTGTGTCGTGTGATTCGAGATCGCCCTTGAGTTCGGCCTGCCGAGCTGCTCTTCGAAGTATGCTTCTATCAAGGCGCTGCTATCCGTGGAGACTGACATCGCCCCGATAGCATGGGTGGGGTCGAAGGGGAGTGGCCTTCCTCCGGCGTTCGCTGGAAGGGCGAGCGACCTCACCGACTCTATCAGTTGGTATTCCCGAGGAAGAGCTTGAAGCGGCGAGACCACAGCTTGGGCCAGCGCTTGCCCAAGGCTGTGGTCCGCGGCTTCGGTCGATTGAGCGGGGCCTTGGGCAAGCGCTACGAGTAGAGCGATGATGTACATGCCTAGGGGCTTGTGAGGTCCTGATTCTTCGACTGTGGCCGCGGTTGGTGGTCTATCTATAGCCGGCTAGGAACACGTGTTGCCGCTACACTCGGCGACAGTTTCAGTCTCTTCATCTGCGTTGGGGTAGAGAGTCCAAATGCACCGCGCCTCGCCCGGCTCGCAGCCTCCGGTGTACACTTCACATTGAACCTCTTTAGTTGTGTGCGGCGTCGTTCCAGAGGGTTGGCAGTTGTCTGCTGGACGCTGAACCTCACAAACGCCCGCGTGGGCAACCTCGAATTCACTGCCTTGGCATGTGAGGGTTGCGGCGTCGAGGCAATCCACGAAGGAGCAGCCCGGAGGGGGCCCTACATATGAGGGTCGACAGCACTTTCCGTTCGTCTCGCTAGGAGAAGGTGTTGCCGTGCTAGCTATTGTGAGTGGTGAGAAGAGGGCGGCGACGGCAATCAGGGTCGTTAGGGTGTATTTCATGAGTTAATGGGGTTGTAGCAGTCGTGAAGAGGCTGCCACTGACCGGGGGTCAGGCTGACAGGTCAACCTCTTCTGAACAGGACGCTACTCGATTTCGATCCGGCCGGGTGAGCCGAAAGGCAATCTCGCCATCGGGACCTATTCGAAGAGGCGGTCGGTGATTTTCGCAACACCGGGAGAGATTCTCCTCCCATGCACCCGTCAGGACCCGACATGGCGGTCTTCCGCGCCTGGGCGCGAGCGCCCAGAGGACTCCCCCACCTTCAAGGTGCGGTACCGACCCACCCACACCGCCTTCTACACCTTCGCCGATGACGAAGTCCTGATCCAACGCGTGCTGCACGGCAGCATGGACCCTCTTCGGCACGTCTGAATTTGACAACCGACGCCGATCGACTGGCTGTGCACAAGGCTTCGTCTAGTCGACCTCGAAGCTGAGGGGCGGAGAGTCTCCTCCCCGCCCCCGCCTAACAAGACCCGAATATCGGGTCTACTTCCGCTTCTTCTTGTCCGGAGCTTGGGTCAGAGCCGAAGCAGCGACGGCCTTCTGAGCCTTCGTCGACTTGGGGTTTCTCAGGATTTTCGAAGCCTTGGAAGCGACCTTCTTAGAGGTCTTCTCGTTCTTGGCCATGGAATGGCCTTTCCCGGGGGGTTGTTGAGAATCAACAAGGGGACCAGAATGACGCGTACACAACTGCTGCGTCTGCCCCCTGCAGACAGCCTGGGGTCTTCCCCGGAAATCCCCCCAGGCATGCACAAGCCCCGGTTGGCGTACCACCGCCCACCGGGGTGTTTTCGTTTGGGAACCGCTGCCGAGGGCTGCCTCGCGGACGAACCCCGAAACCGAGACCCCTTCCCTCGCCGCTGCCTTCTGGATCTGGGTGTGCTCATGAGCACGCACCCGCACCTTGATCACGACTTCGCGACCTTCCCCGGCGGACAGCTTCGGGCGCCCTCGTCCTCGCGGCGTTTGCATTCCGGGAGCATGACACGACGAATTCTCTGGCCCACAACAAATCGTGAGAATCCACCCTCTCTGAGACCCTCACGTTGGGGGTAGCTCCAATTCCTTGCTTCCGTCGGGTCCGATCGAGACCAAGTCCCCAGCCGCGCTCACGGACTCGTCGCGCAGCGCGACCCACGCGAGGACTTGCTGCGCCCCGGCCGCAAGGTCCTCGAGCGATCGCTTCTGGAATGCCAGGCGCTGGAGCTCGTTGATCATCGCCCGCAGCGCTGTGTTCTCCTTGGCATCTCCACGTGGAAGGAACAGAGAGTGCCTTCCTCCCACCCGAGGAGGCTGGAAACCACCCGTGGAGAGCCAATCGCAGCTGAACGGCATGCCGCTGGCGTTGATCCCGGCAACCGTGAACTGAGAGAACAGCTTCTCAGGGTCTCCAACCGTCGTCTGTCGAGCGACGTCAGCGTGTTGCCCCGCCAACTGCTCGTTCATCAGCGGCATCGCCTCCGCGAGACGGGTGGTGTCGATTCGGCGCGAGCCAAAGGCCTCGGGTGACTGTGGAGCCACCACATCGTCGACGAAGTACATGAAGCCTGCTCCCACGAGGTAGGTCCAGGTGTTGACCTCGTGGAGCTTCGGATTGTCGTCCTCGACCTTCTCAACGGGGTCCTTCCAGATCCGCCGCCGATCGGCGGCCAAGTAGAAACGGTCGTCTGTCGCAAACCCGAAGTAGAAGGTCATCGGTCGTACTCCTCCTTCCAGGTGCTGGTTACCGCGGCCACCGCCGCGAAGTCTCGGTCGATCTCATCGCCGAGGTCGTCCTCGCGGTACCACTGCCGGGCCTGGGTGGTTTCGTAGCTGAGAGAGGCCAGATCCCACTGGTCGCGGGTCCAGCCTTCTGCGCGACGGGCGATAGTGAAAGGGTCTGCGATCCGGTGGTTCTTGGCGAGGCGGATGCAGCGCTCAACGATGGCCTCCTCGGGGCTCAAGCGGCGGCGCCCCTCATCTCCCCCACCACGTCCGGCGACCCCTGCTGTCAGGTCGGCAAGTGCTGACGAGCGAACTGCCGGGCCATCGCGAAACTCACGCAGCCGGGTCGCTGCGGCATCCTCATCAGCCTGGGTAATCCAGTCGGCGCGCTTCTCGCGCAGCAACCACGTCAACAGAGCGCCAGGGCGGTTGCCTCTACACAAAGCGCGATTGGTCAGGGAGAAGAACTCAAGTTGTCCAGCTTCTCCGCCCTGGGCCAAGCCAGCGTTGCAAGCTTGAGCGTAGAGCTCCATCAACCGATCGGTTCTGGTGAGATCAGCTACCTGCACATCCTGCAATCGTGCTGGTCGAGGCGGTGCCTTCGGGGCCCCCTTCCCCTTCGACGTTCTTGAAACAACAGGGGGGCCTGGGGGTCTTGCCCCAAGCCTTCTGGTTTCTAGATTCCTCGTAGAGGAAGAGAACCTGTTTAGCCATGGGCTAGCAGATTCACCTGCAATCTGAGGCTGAGGGCTAGCAGATTCACCTGCAGGGCAAACCGGGTCTTCGGGGTTGTCCACAGACCTGCCCCCAGCTCGGTCCACAGCACCTGTGGATGCTTCTGCAGGCACTTCCGAGCTGGCCTGCCCCTCAGCGTCTGCCGGCTTCCAGTGCACGTTGACGACGTCGTGGACGCCGTAGCGGTTGGCCGCCCACTGCGGAACCTCGAGGGGCGTCAGCCACCCCAAGGTGATCAGACGCCCCCTGGCATCCGTCACAGCGCGCCGGCTGAGCCCGAAGGTCTCAGAGACCCAAGAGCCCTTCATGCGCCCATCGGTCGCGTAGAGGCCCGTACGGCGGTCCCAGAAGACCGAGCAGATGAGGGCGGCCAGGGCGTAGCCGGTCTCGGCGCGTCGGAAGCCTCCAGCCAAGGCCCGCAGGAGCCGGCGTGGGACCGGCACCCGGCGTTGGCGGTTCGGGGTGGCCTGGAACATGGCCCACCAGCTCTGAGAAGCGCTGCAGGGCTGCCCCTCCCCTCCCCCACCGCCGAGGTGGATGTCCTCAAAACTCCGCGCGAAGCGCACGGCGTGGTCCTCGAGGCTCACCAGGCCAATCTGTGCCAGCTGGCGGACATCGCCGGCGAGGGCGCGCATGGCGGTGTCGGATTTTGCGCCACCGACCAGGGCCCGGAGCTCTCGAAGCTGGAAGACTGGCCTCTCGGTGGTGGACTTGGTGCGGCCGTAGTTGCGCCGCTCTGCCATCTCGTGGATCGCGAAGTAGCAGCGCAGCTGCCTGAAGCTCAGATGGCCCTCTCGCAGGAGCCACCAGGCGAGCGCGAGCTCGCAGGCCTTGATGCTGCGGTAGCGGCCCTCGATTGCCGGGACGGTGTGTCGTCCTGGCTGGAAGGCTGAGGGGGTTTTCGGCCTTCTTGGGGCCGTTAGGGTGGTCGTCGTGGGCATGTGCGCCTCCTTGGCGAGGCACGGAAGGCACACAGTTCCCCTGGAGCTGGTCTACTCCAGGGGTTGACGACGACGCACAATCTGGGCTAGGTTCGGGTATCTGATCTCCCGCCCGCCTGACTGGCGTCGCTCTTTCCCTGGAGCGGAACAGGCTCTGAAGGACCACCCGCAGGGGTGGTCTTTTCGTATCTGGGGTCCTTGAGCGGCTCCGCGCCTCCTCTTGGTCGTTGATCGCACCCCCACCCGTGGGGGCGCTCGGATCTCTACACACCAGATGTAGGTGATTCGCGAGGGAGCCGTCAACGACTGCAACCCATGAAGAGGCCCGGGTTTAGCCTCGGCAGTGGTCTCAGAGTCGAGGTAGACTGAGACCGTAGTCTCAGTCAGAATGTAGAGCGGTCTCAGTCAGAATCGAGACTGAGACTATGGTCTCAAAGTCGAAGTGCTTACGCAGGTTGAGTTAGCGACCAGCAGCGGGGCACATGACTGAGACTATAGTCTCAGTTAAAAACTAGACTGAGACTATAGTCTCAGTCCAAGCGCCTTCAGTTGTTGCGGTCACACACTCAGAAGCGGGTGCCCAGAAAAACCTGTGGATGAACAGGCGCCAGCCCCCTCCCCTCCAACCCGACTAAGGCTAGATCCCCCCGGAGGCTCCTAGCCTGCCACACACTCTCGGTGAAACCGTCGGACCCGGCAGCGTCTTCCAGAGGCCCGGCGGCCGCCGGGAGCCGCCTAGGCACAGATGTGCTCAGAGCTCCACCTCTGCAGTCCTTGCGCCCGAGATGTGAGTCTGAGACCACAATTCCGTCATCGCAGCGAGTGGGGCAACGACTGTAGTCTCAGACTCTGCGCGGCCCCTTAAGACTGGTCTCACACTGCACATCGGCCAGACCCCCCCAGGAACCGGATCGTGGGGGAGGGGGGGCTTGGCTCTCCGAACAGCACGAGCCCTAGGGCTGGCCGGCGGATCTCAGGAGGCGCCCGAGTCAGTCACCCGGGAGCTCACCCGTGGGGCCCACCAAACGGGAAGCAGCCCACAGAGCCAGGGCGAGGGCCCCGACGTCCCCACCAGCACCAGGCAAGCCAGTCTGAGACCAGAGTCTCACAGTCCCTGTGGACAAGTCTGAGACTATGGTCTCAGACCGTTGACTCGAGGGTCTCTGGAGGCGCACACTCAGGTCGAACAACGGAAACAACCAGCGGGGCCCCGATGACGACAGTGATAACGATCTCCAACCAGAAGGGTGGCTGCGGCAAGACGACCTCGGTCATCAGCCTGGCCTCGGCCCTCGCGATGCGGGGCTACACCGCAACGGTGGTGGACTGCGACCCGCAAGCGAACGCCACCCAAGCCTTCGGCGAGGAGGCTGAGGAGCTCCACGAGGATCAGTACACCGTCGTGGACGCCTACCTCTCGGGGAAGGGGGCGGATCAGATCGAGATGTCGTTCCCGGACCGGCTTGGCGGGCGGCTCTTCCTGGTCCCGGGGAGCCGGGGAATCTCGACGGTGCAGTTCAGGTTCGATGCCCATGTTCAAGAGCGCCTCGCCACCCAAGAGATCACGGATCTCGATGCGGATGGGCTGAAGGATGACCAGCGTCGCCGCCTGAAGAACTCGCTCGACACCTTGCGAGGCAAGCGGGACTTCGTCCTCGTTGACACAGGCCCCGAGCTCGGTCTGGTTATGACAACGGCCCTCATTGCCGCGGACTACTTCATCATTCCGGTCATCCCGTCCGGCTATGACTTGAAGGGGTTGAAGATGCTGCTCAAGGCGGTCTCTCAGATTCGCAATCGGTATCGCCCGGACCTCACGCTACTCGGAGTTCTCCTGTCAAAAGTCAAGCGAACGAACCTCGACAAGGAGATCCGCGACTACCTCGAGGGGGTCTTCGATCCACAAGACCTCTTCAATGTCGAGATCGCTGACAGTGTTCGACATCGAGAGGCGACGCTCTACGGACAATCAATCCACGAGCACGCACCTGGAGAGCCGGCCTCGGAACAGTTCATGATGCTGGCGGACGAGGTGCTCGCCAAGCTGGGCAACCCGAAGCCGATCGACCAGAGCCCAGAGGGGGAGGAGGCGCTCGGCGACTCTGAGCCCGTGGTCGACGTGCAGCCGGTCGCCCCGTCACGCACCGCTGACGCGTCTGTGGAGGCCTGATAGATGGCGCGCCGCGGCATACCCAAGGGGCTGACACTCTTGGACGGGATCGAGAAGCCCGTGCGAGACAAGCCGATCCGCAGCGGCGACTACCTGGACGAGATGATGGGGGAGGGGAGGCCCAAACCTGTCGTGCCGCCTCGGCCCCAGACTGAGACCACAGTCGTCCCCTCCCCCAAGCCCGAGACTGAGACCACACTAGAAGGCGCTCACAAGACTGAAGCTGCGCCCCGCCGCAAAGGGCGACATAAAACGAGTTCGATCGGTGGCCGTGCGCGACCGAACATCAGCCCAGAGGGGCAGAAGAGACTCGCGATCATCGTCGACCAGATGGTCCACCTGGGCCCTGAGCCGAACCTCCATGGGGGAGAGGTCCTCGAGGCGGCGATCATGGCCCTCTACGACGCGCGAGACTACTTGGACCTGAACAACGTCCGCAGGCGCGGGAAGTACGGATCGGTCGCCCACAAGAACTTCCCCGTGAGCATCGCGGAGAGCATCAAGAAGGCGATCGCAGAGCTCGAGCGGCAGGAGGGGGGGTGAGTCCCTCCCCGACCACCTCTGCTTGCGCGCTTGCGCGACGGTGGGGGAGGGGGGCGCGAAGCGTGTCGGTTCGTTTAGACTCCCGATGCTACGATAGGCCAGTGGTACGCCCTGGCCGTGGCTCGGATCGTGGGCAGTCCCTCCCTGGGTCACCTTGGTCCGTAAGGAATTCGCCGTCCCCAGAGTCGGGAGGCTACTCCGCATCCACACATCGACGAATGGTCACCCGTTGCGCCGATCGCGTCGCGGCGGTGTGGGCTCGACGGAGACGTGTACGCCACGCGGAAGGGAAGAAATTGCAGCGAGGCGGAGTGTAGGCGTGTTCGGGGTTGGTCTATTCGATGGTAGGCATCTCGCGCCGCTGCAGTGCCCGATCTCGACCACCGATCTCGAGAAGAGTTCTCCGGTCCTCCGGAATGTCTTCTTGATGATCAATGAGGCCCGGCTAACAGGGTCAAAGGCGCTCCTCGATACTGTCCAGGAGCTCACCGAAACTGCCCTGCACCAGAGGGGTGGGCTGCAGTCGCGCGAGGAGGTTGATCGCCACGCTGCCCTTGGCGCAGCGCGGGGTGAATGTCTGTCAATTCGTGGGCGATGGATGGGAGATACGCAGGGCACCCTGGGGGACGGTAGAGGCATTCTCCACGAGGGCGTCGACCTCATCCGGGGATTTGTGGACTGGCTAGAGGACGGAGCACAATGGAGGGAGTTGCCGGGGGGGGGTATTACGCGCATCCGGGCTCACGCCTTCCTGGGGAATGCGATGGCCCGATTGGCCTATCACACGCGGGAACACGCCGAGCTAGCCGCTGCGTTTGAGCAGCTGGAGGGGCAGCGCGGAAAGATCGAGGAGTTGCGCAGCGACCAATCGGTGCCCGGAGCGATGATCGCGGCCTGGGAGCGGGACGCGGGCGATGTGCATGTCGGAACGCTTCATTGGTCGAAGGCGTCCGACGAGCTTCCCTATCTAGACGGTTCACGGCCAATGCAAATTGACGGCGCCGGCATCCGGCATTTGACGTTTGCCTCCGAGGAATTTGCACGGCTCTATCGCTGGTCTGGGGACCCCATGATGCTCGCGGAATGGGCGGCCAGCCAGAGCAGCCTGGCGATGGCTCAAGCTCAGACGGCGCGCCTACTCCGGAGTGACCTGAACTTCAATCCAGGGCAGCTAGCACCGACCTCTGAGGTACTCCGGCGCGGCTTTCCACATTCAGGCGCATCCACCCCTACGCTTTCGCTCGAAGACAAGAGCGTCGAGCTCGCACTCGATGCGGAGCGCACCTCGTATCGCGTATGGCGCGTGTATCTTGGACTTCTGAATCAACCGGTACAGGTCTCATTCCGGTGGGCACGGACAATCTCGAACATCGCGCATGCGCTAAGCTACGTCGTAATGCTCGACGGGCCTGAGAAGCGCTGCGCTGCGGCGGCTCTCTCTGAGGTGGCATTCCGTTCGATCCTCGACATAGCTGTCACCACCGGACGACCGAGAGTGGTGGGCACGGCGTTCGACAAGATGTGGTACGGTGGGCTGCTGGACACCGGAAGCCTTGGCGGTGGAGGTGTGCACTATAACGATGACCATCAAGACCGTTACGTCGTCAACGAGCGTGGGTTTATTGACCTACTCAATGTGATCGATCCCGCATGAAGTCCACCTCAAGCAAGAACGGGAAGTGGTTCCTTCCCGACAAAGAAAGTGCGCGCGCGCTGCGGGAAAGTCTGAAGGCCCATTCAAGTTTGACATCGGCTCGGGACTCTGGCACTATTGAGCAGTCTGGTAGCGCTAGGTATCCCCGCGCAGGAGAGGGATGTGCAGATGAGGGAGTCGGGGCGATTCCAAGTGGAGAGAAGCGGCCTCTAGATGCCGGGCTGCGGGATGATTTCGCTGCAGCGGCTAAACATCTCCGTGTTCGGATGGTCACTGAGACGGCTGACGAGGAAATAGAGGAGCTTGCTGACCTCATTGCGCGTGCAGGTGGCGTCACTGATGGGATCCCAATGCCCCAACGGGTCGACTTTGTCGTCAATGTTCGCCTGATCTTGGAGTCCCGTCGTCTGGAGCTCGTGGAGGGGGCCAGCAAGAGAGTCGTTTCGTTAACCATCAAGAATGATCGCGTTTGCCTGTCGGGCGGTGGCACTACGCTTGGCCTCGACGAGGTCGAGCTGGTGGTGAGAAGGAAGGCGGCGCCATCATTTCGGAAGCGCCCGTCTCAGGCCCGGCGGCAGCTAGGCGGCGTAAGCGACGAATCAGTAGCACCTTAGAGCAAGGCACCCGCGCGGTGCCGTTCTTGGCGGACCAAAGTCACCCCGTGGGTTACAATGGGTGCTATGCGCAGCTCGCAGCCCAGCTCTCCCACGTCGCCGCCTTTCCAGTCCTTCACCGACGAGTTCGCCCGTGCTGCTGAGGGGCGTGTCACAGCGCGTCAGGCGGCCGATCCTTCATCACGGGCGCTAATCGAGCAGATCCAGGCAGCCCCGCTCTCTGCCCGCGCCAAGCGGGCGGCAATCCGGCCGCTTGAGATCGCCGAAGAAGACCGGCGGCGGCTCGTGCTGCGTGAGCTGGGTGACAGCCTCGCCCGTTCGCTGGCAGGGATAGGCCTTCGGGTCGAGATCCGACCGCGGCTGCGCAAGCCCCGGCGGTCACGCAGCCCCATGGGGGAGGGGGCGCGGCCGGAGGGGGACAGCGGTGACCCGCAGCACGTTGCGCAGAGCCCAGCGGCAGAAGCTGCCTCAACGACGGAGACCAAGGGGTGAACCGTCGCGGGATAGAGGAGCGGTTCGCAATCGTCACGCTGGAGTGGATGGGCTACGCGTTGGCCCCGATGCCACCCGAGGCCAGCACGCGACTTCTGCGCGGTGAATCGGCCGAGCCAACGGCGAGGCGCCTGGTCCATGCTGCGGTGATCGAGGCATGCGGGCGGCATGACGGCGGGCAGGTCGGCTGGACTGACATTTGCCGCCGTGACGCAATCGCTGGCCAAGGCAGCCGTGGACGCGGCGTTAGGCATCGAGGCCACGCGATGAGCTGACTGGCTCAGACGGCGGAGGAGGAACGACCGGCGCGCGTTGTTGCGTGCCGGCATGGAAGGCGCCGCCCGTGTGGTGGCGGGAGAAGTGGAGCGCGCAAGCGTTCGAGGTGGAAGATTTGCCCCAAGAACCTGATCGAGACGATGAAGACAGGCCCAAGAGTCCTCCGGAACGTGCCACAGATGAACTTCTCGGGGGCGTGATCGAAGCCCCTGATTGGGCCGCACTTGCTGCCGAGCTCGCGCGCCCACTTCTTCCTTTTCGAGGAGTCTCGCCGGACGCGATCTCCATCGCGTTCTCGCCCGAGACCGAAGATCCAGAGGCGTTCCTACGCGACGTGCATGAGCGGCGCTACGACGAGGATGTTGCCGAAGTGCGGTCCCAGGCCGTCTTCGCGATCGAGGCCCTCGGGCGCCAGATCGCGGTAAACGAGAATCAAGATGAAGCGCGGCAGCGCGACCTGAAGCGCTTCTGGCGCTACGAGCCGGTGCCGCGAGATGGGCGCATACCGTGGAGCGCCTTCGAGCGATTGTGGGTCCTGGCTGCAATCCTCGGGGCGTTGATCTTGATGGCGATGTCGGTTGTGCAGCTCGGCCAGCTTCTCGTCGAGGGCGGGTTCGTTGATGACCTCCATGTGGGCCTTCGGTTCGGCTTTCTCCCTCTCGTAGCCGCGATCCTCCTGGAGGTCCTGGGGGACAAGGTTCTGCAGAGTGAGCAAGCGAAGACTCGGCTCCTGACCGCGCTGTGTGTCATCGGCGTGTCGCTCATTGGTATGTGGGCCTACGCGTTCTTGACGGAGTACGGCGCAACGATGACAGCGGAGGCGCAGATCGACATCGAGAGCCTCGCTTCGATCGACCTGGGCGACCTGCTTGATCAGCAGAGGGGCGATTCGCCTCCCGAAGAGGAAGAAGCCCCAGGCTCGCGGTCGGGACCACCTCTTGTGCTGCTTTTTGCCGTCCTCGGCGAGATCTGCGGTGCGGCAGCGCTCGGATTGTGCATCTCGCGCGAGTTCCACCAGCACGGAAGCTGGACCCTCGGCAAACCGAAGATCGTGCGCACGCTCGAGCGCGAGTCGAAGGCTGCGGCTGAAGAGCGCATCGCGACAGGCAAGCTGCTCGCGGGTTTCCAAGGGCGAATGGATCGGATCGAGATCGGGCGCCGGAACGTGGCGGAAGACGCCGTGGTCGTCTACCGCACGCGGCGCGCGAAGCTGGAGATCGCCCGAGACGCGGACCGACTGCAGGACAGAGAACTCCAGATCAGCCCTAGAAGCGCCGTCTCGGAAGACGAGACCCACGCGATCCAAGACCTTGACACGGACGAAGACGACAACCCCTTCTTGAGAGGTACCCGAACCCATGCGTAAGACCCTCACAACCATCGCGTCCTTGCTACTGACGCCTTTCATGGCCGTCTCGCATGCGCAGTCCCTCTCCGTAGTGGTGCCGTCCGAGATGCGCGTTGAGACGGCTGAAGCCGTGCTCATCGCAGTCGTCGCAATTGTGCTCGAAGAGGAGCCCGGACGGGAACTGAAGCTGTTCGACGGGCTGGCGCCGTCAGGGCTAGCCACGCTCGAGGTGCCGGAGGGAAACGAGCAACGTCGCCTGCGGCTCGCCGCGCCGAAGATCAAGGCGATGAAGGCTGCAATCGTGCAGCGCATCGCCCTCGATCCAGAGCGGGCGCAGCACCTCAACGTGATCGACCTTCCGAGGGTGGTCGACCTGATCGCGCAGTCCGAGGCACGCGGCGACGTTGTGCTCGTCGGAAGCCCTCTCTATCGAGTCCCGCGTGAGGCTGACTGGATCTGGGGCCCAGACATGCTTGGGACAGATGGCCACATCGGCGCATCTGCGCTCGAGACACCACTCGGGACCCGACAACGCGCCACGCAGTTGGAGGGGATGCGGTTCCACATGGTGGATACGGAGACCCTTCCCGGTACGTACGAGCGAGGCGTGCAACGCTTCTGGTCGGCGTGGTTGGGTGCTCAGGGCGGCGCGCTTGCAGGGTGGGGGAGCGACGCAACCGCCGTCATGAGCGCCGCACGAGAAGGTCGCGTCGCGACGTTCCCGGTCGACCCACCACTCAATCCGAGCGAAGGCATCGGCGTCAAGATCTACAAGCCGAAGCCCGTCGTGGCGCCTCTATCAGTCCGGGTTGTGGTCGTGCAGGACTGCAGCGGTTCACAAGCGGCGGAGATCAAGCAGACTGGCGCAGCGGCGCTGAGCCTTGTGGAAAGCATGGTCGGCGAGGGGCACCTGGTCGAGCTCGGCATCGTGATGTGTGCCGGTCCGACTGATACCAAGGTCTTCCCGCTACGCTCGATGGGGGGTGGCGGCAGGAACGTTGGGTTTGAGGCGCTGCGAGATCTGGTCGAAGGCCGAGAGAATCCCGATGGAACGCGCGCTCAACCGGAGCTCTCGACGATCAGCGCGACGGTCGACATGTCACACGGTGTCCGGGTCGCTGTGAACCAGCTCGAACGCGGCGATGCAAGTGCGCTCCCCATCCTCGTGATCATCGGCGACGATGGCAGCCTGCACAGCGGCGTGACGGACGTTGACCGACAGCGGGCCCTGCAGCGAGTCCAGTCGTTTCGGAGCGCCAACCCTGCGACGCGCATCCTGTCGATCTTCACGCCCGGGCTCGAGGGCCTCGACGCCGGGCCGCAAAGTCAGGCGGACTTCTTCCGGGCTGTTGCCAGCGGCGAGACGATCGCGAACAGCGTGGGCCTTCTGAAGCCGTGGGTGGGAGCCGCGTTCGACGAGGCTCGGGCCGCGCACCAGGCCGCCGGTGGCACACGGTGATCACCCGGCGCAACAAACAGAGCGCCTTCTGGCCGGCGCACGCAGCGCTGTGTGCGCTGGCTCTGAGCGCTGAGTCCGGCAGACTCGTTCGTGTTGAGACGAGGTCGTCGTGAGAAGTGGTGAGATGTCTGGCCGAGCAGTAACGCGCGCGGAACCGATAGGCTGGCTTGGTTCGTGGTTCCTGTCCGCTTGTGGACTTTGCATAGGGTGGTGGTTCTGGCCGCAGGCGATGGCTGGGGACGATGTGGCTGCGGTCGCGGCTGCGATCGGGTGGATTGTCGCCGTCACACGGTTCGCCGCTGGATGGGAGAGGTGGGACGTGGCCGCCGCTGTGCGGCAAGCGCGAGGGCGGGCGACGCGTTCCAACGCAGGACAGCCCTCCTCGAAGTTTGCGACGCGGAAGGAGCTCAAGGCCAAGGGGCTCTTGAGTGGGAAGGGGGTGTTCCTTGGCATCGAGCCGGAGAGCCGAAGAGAGATCAGCTACGACTTCGTCTCAGAGCTCATTCTGGCCGGTCCCGGGGCTGGAAAGAGTACGAGCTGCGCTGCGCAGATCTTGCTGCGCTCGGCACTGGATGGAGCTCAGGCGGAGAGTGTGTTCGCCGTTGACGTGAAGATGGAGCTCTTCTACGTCACGGCGTCAGCGCATCGCGCCATGGGGCACGAGGTGCTTTGCATCTGCCCCTACGCCGATGACTACAATGCCAGGTTTCCGGGTGCTGATCCGATCGTCGATGCGGGGTTCAACCCGTTCGGCTTCATCACAGATCGCAACACCGTGGACGACATGTGGATGGTGTGTCAGCTCCTCGTACCGGAGAGGGAGGGGCAGAACTCCGACAACGACTTCTTTCTGTCTGCTGGTCGCGAGCTCTTGACCGGGCTTGCTCTTCTCCTGTGGCACCGGGACGGCGATGTCACCCTCACGGGTCTGCGCGCTCTTCTCCTCTCTGATCCCGAGACGTTCGAGGCGGCCGTCGCAGAGATGATGGACTCGACAGCCTTCCACGGCGAGCTGGCGCGGTTCGGGAACCGCATCGGGGCGACCTACACCCGGAGCCCGAAGGAGTGGAGCGGGGTCTTTGGGACGGCGTGCGATGCCCTGCAGCCGTTCCATGCTGATGGTGCGCTGGCGCGGAGTACAAGCATGAGAGGTGTAGATCTTTCGACGCTGAAGAGTGGGGAGAAACCTGTCGCCGTGTACTTCGGGGTCCCCCCCGAGCGGATTCAAAACCTCAGTGGCTACATCGCGCTTGTGATCTCCCTTGCGGCCGAGCTGATCGCGCGCGACAAGGCGCACAGGAGGGTGACACTTCTAGTCGATGAGCTGCAGAACATCTCGAGGATGTCGACCTTGCTCCGCTCGCTGGCCCTCTATCGGCAGCACCTACGCATCGTGATGCTCGTCCAGTTCTTGGCTGCGCTCAAGCGTCTCTACGGTGACTCCTACAGGGAGTTCCTCGGCGTCGATGTTGTGACGCTCTTTGGGTCGACGAGCGACGTTGAGACGCTGGAGACCTTCAGCAAGCTCAGCGGCGAGGCGACCTTCAACCAGCACTCCGTGAACAGCGACCCTACGCTGGTTACCGATCTAAGCACGGGCTTCACGACGAACATGAATCAAGGCAGGCGACCGCTCCTGTCGGTAGGGGAGTTGCGGACGCTCGGTGATCGAGAGCAGGTCTCCCTGATCTCGAACCTTCCTCCGGTTAGATCCCACCGCCAGAGCTACCTGGACAACCCGAGGCTTAGGGTGCGCGCGCGACACAATCCGTACTACCGGCGCCGCGGCGTGTGGGAACGCTTGCTCAAGGTCTTCCTATGAAATCCAACGAGCATGTAGATCTTGCTCTCGGGCTTCAGCGATCTCTGCGGTGGCGGGCCTTCCGCCGCCGCGCTGCTATGTTCGTTGCGGCATTGTTCTTCGCTGAACATGTTGGTCTCCCGCACGCGCGTTGGACTGAAGAGCCGAGACGCGGCCGTGCGGCGGAGACCATCTACTGGAGTGTCACGGGCGTTGCACGGGAGCCGCGCTCACCTCACGCGGGCAACCGCCCCCTTCTTCTCCTGATCCCTATGGACCCGAAGCCAAGCGAGTACAGCGCGATGGTCCTGCATCGCGGGCTGGAACTAGCCGCGGACCGACTCAACATCGTGAGGAACCAGCCATGAGCGACGAGATCAAGGTCGATGGCGACCTGACCAAAGACTTCAACGAAGCGGCCCGCGGGGCCCCTCCGAAAGATCCTGGGGGTCTTACTCTCGAGTACAGGCCTCCGGTTGGTCCGGCTCCCGTTCCTGGAGGCGGCTATCAGGGAGTTGTCTGGGAGCCCGTGGCCGCGGGCGGCCCGCCTGACCTGCGGTTCCGGCTCCACGAGCGTTTCAACGAGGTTGCATCCAGGGTTGGAGAGGCGAAGGAGAGGGAGAAGGGCTCTCTTCTATCAGCGAGATTCAATCGGGAGGCTTCGCTGCGCGCGCGGTTCAACCAGGCTGCTCAGCCAGAGCTAGATCGTGGAGCGGGCCTCTAAGTTTGCGTTGTAGGCCAGACCTGTGCTACGCATAGACATGCGTGTCTTTCTTGTAGAGAAGCCTGAGTCGGAGGAGGAGATCGAGCAGATGCTCCGATTCGAACCTTCATTTATCCCCCTTCCTGAAAAGGGGAGGCGGCGCATGCTCTGGATGCCTGATGTGGTCTGGAGGGCCCACGACTACGCCTCGGAGCGCGGGGTGTGTTCCAGGTCAATCAGCGATACGGCGCTTCGGGAAGCCGCCTTGAACGGCCTCCCGCTTGAACTGGTCTACCCACGCGTCGTCTACCGGATTGCAGAGATGGTTCGTGAGAATGAGGAGCGTGCGAAGAGTGGTGGGGAGTCGACCTAGCGCTCTATCCCGCCCTCGCGATCACGCTCGGCGCGCCGAGCTTGCTTGCGGAAGGCCTCGCCGGGCGAGAGGGGCTCAGAGCGCTGCCGTTCAGACCGTGCCTTGCGCATCCGCGTCATGAAGGCCGCTGCGGCCCGCCGACGCTCATCATCCGGTGTCGCAACGCGCTCGAACGTGTGCGTGGCTTCGTACTCTCGCGCCTTCTCCCACGCCTGAGCGCGCTCCTGGCGCCGCGTACGCCAGTCCTGCGCGAGCTCGGCACGATCGACCGCGTGTTCGACCTGGAGCCCCGCCCGGTCGAGGAGGTAGCGATCCCGTAGGGACTGTAGGCGTTGCCCCGCCTCGCCTCGCACGCCGGCGGCCGCTTGGTGCTTCGCTGCGTGCTCTTCCCGCTCGAGCGCCAAAGTCTCGCGCTGCTGCTTCCGGCGGAGCGTCTCGCTGCGCGGACCGACACGGCCAGCGAGGAGCCCAAACGCTTCCCGGATCGCTGCGCTTCGCCGCTCCTGGCGAAGAAGTCCGGACCAATCGATCGCGCGCAGCGTGTTGAGGCCCTTGCCGAAGAGGGTCGCCTCTCGCGCCGCGAAAGCCTCTCGTTCCGCTTCCTGCTCGACGGCGAGCGCTGCAAAGCGGTCCAGAAACCTGGCGCCGGCCTCCTGCCTGGCGACCGTGACCTGACGCCTCGTAGACACCTTCAGGGCGACCTTGTCCGTGTCGTGCTTGAGATCGAGATCTCTCCACGCCTGGGCATGGCGCTCACGCAGTTCTCTCGACTTGCGGCTGAGCTTGAGGTCCTTCTCGCGCTGTTGTTCGCGCAGGCGCGTCGCCCATAGAGTGCCCGGCGCGCCCGCTTCGAGCTCGACAATGTGCCGAGGCCTGTCGGCGCGGCCGCGCACGTACGTGCCACGGTCGCGAGCGGCGTTGTTCAGGACGCGTTCCTCGCACAGGACCTGCCCGCGGTCACGCTCGTAGCGCTCCGCCCAACGCGAGAGGGCGAGCTTCTCTTTCGAGGAGGAGAGGAGCCGCCCGTCCTCGGGGGAGACCCTGTTGAGCAGGATGTGTACGTGCGGCTGTGGCTCATCTGAATGGCAGACGATCAGGGCCTGGTGCCGGTCGGCTTTGAGAGTCATCAGGGCACCGTCAGCCGCCGCCATCATCTCCTCGCGCGTGAGTTTGTCGGCTTCATCCGGGTGCCAGGAGAGTGTGATGTGGAGCACGCTCTCCTTGGACTTGCGGCCAGTAGCCTTGATCCCGGCTTCCTCCTTGAGCCGTGCCTGATCCATGGCTGTGGCGGCCATGACGCGCCACGCGGCTTCCGGGTTGTGCGTCGCTAGGTTGCGCGTCGCGGTCCAGGCGACTCGTTCGCTGGTTTCGGCATGGTCTTTGTCGTGCAGGAGATAGGCCGCTGCCCCGGCGAAACTACGTCCCTTCTTGTGCAGCTTAGGAATCACGGAGAACCAGCGCCTCGAGGGCAGCGGAGACCTGGTCCCCGAGCGCGTTGATCCGGCTCGCGGTAGCCGTCCAGGAAGATCGAGCTTGCCGGCCCGCGTTGCTCGAGCGGGCGAGCTGGTTCGCGTTGTTGCCAATCGCACTGAGCTCAAGGCCCAGGCGGTTGAGTTCGGTGATGAGGGCGGGGTCGGTGCGACGAGTCGCGCCGAAGGGCACTTCGTACCCGAGGATTCGGCGGCGGATGTACTCAGAAACCTCGAGCCCGGCGATCCTGGCCTGTTGGCGAACGTACTCGTGTTCGGCAACGGTCAGGCGCGTCTCTGCACGCGCTGAGCGCCGCTCTTCAGGTTGCTTCGCCGGTCTGGCCATCGCCGTTCTCCTTTCCTTCGCTCGGGCCTAGGACCGAGAATTGGTCGCTATCCAAGGAGCGAGCCCTTGGTCGGGGTCCACCGTCGATCCGGTGGCGCGCATCCAACCCGCGCAGGGTTGGCCATGGGGACTGGTCCAGGAGGGGAGCTCGGAGGCTCCCCTGATCCTGGTCGCGGGGTGTCCGATGGGGGAGCGAAGTCCCCCGCGGTCGCGATCCAACGGCGAACCGTTGGCCCCATCCAATCCGGAGGGTTGGTCGCCTCCAGGGGCGAGCCCCTGCCGCAAGGAGCGGCCGCCTGCCGGATGCGCTTGCGGGCGATGCCCACGGGGGCCTGATGCGCAGCACTCAGTCATGGGCATCGAGTCCTCGTTCGGGGGGGAAGCCCCGACCAGATCCCCGGAGGGGCCCGAAGGGGATTTTTGTCCGACAAAAACACATCTGGCTACCCGATTACCTGCACACTCTATCCCGACTCCCTTCCCGACGTCAAGGAACGGGGCCGGGTGCCTACGTACGCATGGCTTGTATGCGGCCCCCTGTCCGCCATGCCGGGCAGCAGGTGGAGAGGTCGCGTCGCGGCGGTTGACGTTGGAGCCCGAATCGTGGCATCGCTGATCGATGTCCGATTCGCCGCCATTGCTGCCAGATGAACTCCGGGCCGCTCTGCCGCGGCTCTATGCCACCGAGCACACGGCGGACCCCATAGTGCACGCGAAGCTCTTCACGCCATGGGCGGGATGGACGTGGTTCATCACCGAGTTCGACGGCGACGACACCCTCTTCGGCCTGGTCAGTGGTCACGAGGTGGAGCTGGGCTACATCAGCCTGGCCGAGCTCGAGGCCCTGGAAGGCCCCGGCGGTTTGCGGGTCGAACGTGACCTGCACTTCGCCTCGAGACCGCTGAGCCAGGTGCGCCGAGAGCTGGATGAGGTCCGCGAGACTCCGGGGGATGCGCGCGAAGAGGATCCGCCGACCTACGCAGCGCCGTCGAAGGGGCGCCCGCCGACAACAACGATCGCGAGCCCCGCCGCCCGGCCCGCCATCCGGATGATCGAGACGCTACTCTCCGACGCCTGGGCGCAGGCCTGCGGCGGGAAGGTCTTGCGGCCAGCAGATGCCGCGCAACTGCTCCAAGGACTGATCGGGCGGTCAGACCGCGAGCAGTTCGCCGCTCTCTATCTGAACGGCCGTCACCAGCTCACGCACGCCCACATCGTCTCGATCGGAACGGCCAGTAACACGCTGGTGCACCCTCGCGAGGTGTTCAAGGCCGGTGTACTGGCGAACGCCGCGGCCGTCATCGTGGGCCACAACCATCCATCCGGTGACGTGGCGCCGTCAATCGAGGACAAGCGGGTCGCAGAGAGACTCAAGACCGCGGGCGAGGTGCTGGGCATCCCGCTTCTCGACGCGCTGATCGTTGGTTCGACTACGCGCTTCTACTGCGAGAGCGCCGGCACGGTGTTGACCCTGCCTTCCGATCTTCCATCACGACCGGCGGTCACTTCAGCGCCAACCCATCGTGCGCACGAGCTTGAAGCCGCATGCAGCAGTCTCCTGCAGGACATCGACGAGGTCGTCGAGCGCGCCGGTGAAGAGTGGTGGGACGAGACAGTCACCTCCGGCACCTACCACCGAAGCGAGGCTGAGAGGCTGATCGGGCGGAGTCCTTATCGACCGCTTCCCGATGCGGTCGACCACGACGACGGCCCTGAACCCAGCTAGAACGGCCCGCTCCGATCCTTCGCAAGGGCATGTTCCGCTCCGTGAGCCCGCCTGCAACGAGCAAATGTGGCCGTCCTACTCGACGACGCTGCAAGGGGCTGCGTCCGTCGTGGGGAGTAGGGAGAGAGGGGAGGACGCGGAGCCAGCCCCCCCTCTGGGCGGCTCCTAGGCGCGCTCGAACACCAGGCAGGTGTCGTGGACGCCCGGGATGAAGGCTGAGCTGTGCGAGCGCCTGGAAGACGCGTTCCCGTGCTGCAACCGGATGATCGGCGTGCAGGCGGGCCACAGGCCCCGGTCGATGGCTAGGCTCGTCGTAAGGGTGCTCAGGGGCACCTGCCGACCAAGCCCCGGATCGTGGTAGTCCCCGATCAGCACGGCGATCTTGCCGCCGGGCGCCAGGCCGCTCTGGCAGCACTTCAGGATCCCGCCAAGGCGTCCCATAAACTCCTCGAGTGTGGGAGCCCTCGAGAAGCACCGTGGGTCGTCGCCGTAGCGGATCATCCGCCAGTAGGGGGGGAAGTCGTAGGGCTCCAGGTCGGCGTAGGAGCCAGCCTCGCCGGCGCACCGGCCGGCACGTAGGTCGAAGCTGGTGCAGGGGACCTTCAGGCTCTTGCAGAGGTCCTGGCAGGTGCCGCTGCCCGTCATCGGGTCGAGGACGTGGGTCGGCTCGTAGAAGGCCAGCAGGTCCTTGATGAGGTACCCACCGCAGTTCCCTCGGTAGGACGAGGCGCCCCAGTGGCCACGGTTGATCGTCGAGTGGATGCTCGTCAGCCAGGGCACCGGGCTTCCGGTCCGCGTCGCCGCCGGCAGAGTGATCTGCCGACGGCTAGAGGATGGGCCCTGGCTCATCCTCGCCTCCCATCGTCTGGGGTCGCAACCTCTTCGGATCCGCTGCCAGCAGCCCGGAGGAGGGCGATCTCGTCGTAGGCGATGTAGGCCAGGCGAGCGATGCGCAGGAGCTCGGAGCTGCTGAACCCGGCGGTGGTGTCGCGCCACCCGTCTTGGGTACGGTAGCTGCGGGTCAGATCGAGCGTGTGGAAGGTTCCGTTCTTGCCCTGGTTGGCCCAGATCGTGGCCTTGAGGTTGCCGTCCCGGATGGTGTCGTGTGGTTTGTTGTTCGCCATGATGCTTCTCCTTGTCGTTGGCGGTTGATGTGCCTGTCCGACCGGTGGGGGAAAAGCGAAGGCGTGCAAGGGTTTGGCGCGGCCCTCGGCGCAGCGAAGCGGAGCGAGGACACGGGCCCTTGCAGGGCGAGGGACCCCGCCAGGATCAGCGCACGCTCAATCCGCCCGAAGGCAAGGCGGGGCAAGGGGCGCACGTGAACCTGTGTGCGACAGGGGAGGCCGCCGGCGGTGGACGACGGGTCTTCCGCTAGCAAAGGGCACGGCCGCCACGAATACCGAGCGTCCGGAACCGTAGCAGTCCCGGTGGTGCACGCCTATACCCCAGCACGCCTACCACCGACCTGACCATGCACGACATCAGCCGAGACCGCGAGAAAAGCAGTGCCACCCAAACCACGGAACGCGTAGAGGGCGGGTTTGGTTTCAAGGAACTGCGCGAATGGGTGGTCACCATTGCCGCCCTAGCTGGCCTCACTCTTGGGGTCTTCAACACTGTCAAAGATCAAGAGGATGTCCAGCTGGCAACGCTGCTTGAGGTGGACAAGAAGCTCGACGAGGCGACGGCGCGAATGGGCTCGAACGTCACCCGGACCATGGAAGCCAGCGCAACGCTGTCAGACATTGATCTTGAGGCCGTGTACGCCCTCCTGCGAGACGCGGAACGGCTGCTGCCAGGGTACGCGCGCACATTCTTTCTTCGGGGTCAATGGTGCCTGCTCGCACAGCAGTACAAGTCGGCCCTCGCGAACGCCGAAGAGTTCATTCTCAGGGAGCCGTCTCGAGCAGACGGCCACAACCTCCGAGCGGTTGCTCAGCACTTCCTCGGCAACGCTAAGGAAGCACTAGGCAGCTATGAAGAGGCTCTCGCGCGCATTCCGTTGGACGACCGGCGGACCCGAGCTGCAGCGCTGGCGAACCTATCTGGCGCCGCGCGAGACTTCGGCATGTTGGAGCGCGCCATCGACTACGCCGAACAGGCGATCGAAGAGGCGCCGCACCTCGCGGAGCCGTACACGGCTCTCGGGAGCAGCCTGAAGGACGCGGGTCAGTACGGTGCCGCCGAGCAGCCTTTGCGGCAGTCCCTCGACATCGCGCCTTCCGAGGATGCCTACGCCCTTCTCGTCAACTGTCTTGGAGACCTCGCCAAAGTGTCCGAGAGCGACGATGGCCGGAACTTCCACGCTGAGGCTCGAGAGGCCGCCGAGGCAGGCCTTGAGCAGTTCCCTGAAAGCGCCGCGTTGCAGCGCTCGATCGCAGTTGCGACCTTCAACGAGGCGATTGCACTCTCATCGTCGGGGGAGGACGCCGCCGCAACAGATGCCTGGGAGCTGGCGCTTGGTCACATCAATGCCGCTCTCGAATTGATGCCGGGCCGGGAGGGCCTGCACAGGATGAAGGGTTGGGCCCTGAGATACCTCGGGCGCAACGACGATGCTGATCGAGTGTTCGAGATCGCTGAGAAGATCAAGGGCGGCTGATCCCTGAAGAAGCCTGGTGTTCTCTTTGGTCGGGCTGCAAGCTGGTCAACCGTCTCCTGGATTCGAGCCGTGACCTGAATAGTTCTCGCTTCTCGTGCGTTCATGAGGTCATGAAGAACCAAGCAATGGTTGGAGCGGGACTTCTCACGATCGCAGGCCTCCCGATGGCGGCCGCGCAGAGTAGTCCTCCGGGTGCTGTGATGTGGAGCGTCCAGGCCGGCGGCAATGGACATACCTATCTTCCGGTCAAAGCCAGCGTAACCTGGCCGGAGGCGCGCGTTCTCGCAGAGCAGGCAGGCGGCTACTTGGCCACGCCGGAGAGCGTTGCTGAGAACGACTTCATCGTCGGGCTCGTCGCCGACGATCTCTCGTTCTGGCAGATGGACAGCGGAGGCCAGTCGCAGGGAGTGCGCGGACCCTGGCTGGGCGGCATCCAGGATCCAGCGGGCGCCGAGCCGGGTGGATCCTGGATGTGGTTGACGGCGGATCCCCTGGTGCAGATTCCGTGGGAGACGTGGGGCTTTACCAACTGGGCCGCCGGACAGCCTGGCAACACGAGCGGTGGTCAGGACTGGCTCGCCTACTTCTGCAAGAACGCGTTCGCCATGGGCTGCGGCACCTGGAATGATGCGGGACCGAGCGACTACCCCAATCGCTCCTACATCATCGAGTTCGGTGTGCAGGCGCCCGAGGGCCCGGTTGCGATCCTCGAGCACAACGGCCGCGGCTATGAGATCGTCCGAGAGGCCGCGACGCTAACCTGGGGCCAGGCCGAGGCAAACGCAGCCACGCGCGGGGCGATCCTGGGCAGCCCGAAGGACTCGCAGAGCGACGCCTTCATTCGCGGGCTCCTTGCGCCGGCGGACTTCTCTGGGATCATCGGCCCCTGGCTCGGCGGGGCCCAGGTGCCAGGCTCCGGCGAGCCGCAGGGGACGTGGCTGTGGCCGGACGGGTCCCAGGTTGCTCTGCCTGGAGATCCGTACCCCGGTGAGTGGGGGAATCCGTCTTTGCCGAAGCACTTCCAGCAGCAGCCCAACAACGCGTGTCCGAGCGACAATGAGAACCGAATGCACTACCTCTTCGAGGAAGCGCCGGCCTGGAACGACTTGCCGCCGGACGGATGCAACGAAGGACCTCCGCTGGCCTGGATCGCCGAGTACCCGATTCCCTTCGTCGCGCGAACGAGTGGGGGGGGGGTGGGCGACCTGACGCTCGAGATGGTGCCGCAGCCGACGGGCGATCCGCTTCTGCCCTCGAGCACGCTCGGCGTGATCGTTCTGGTGTCACTATCACCGGCGCCTGGGGGCCCAGGCTCGGGCCCGCTCTCAAGCTATGGCCTCGTCGCAGACAGTCTCTTCCAAGCCAGCCTCGGGTTCTCGCTCCAGGCCTTCTCGCCGGTGCACTTCCCCGCGACGTCGAACCCGTATGAGACGGGACCAGTGAGCTTCCCGGCGGGCCTCTTGCCGCCGGGCCTGATGCTCGAGTTTCGCGCGGTGGCGTACACGCCGGCGGCGGCGCTCCTCTACAGCGGTGTATCTCGGTTGGAGGTGTAGGCGCGCGCGCCTGTAGGGCACGAACGCAGCCGCCCGACGAGGACGGGCCTCGCCGGGCGGTGCAGGGCTAGTTGTGCGAGACGGTGCGAGAGTCGCCAGAACAGCGACGGACTCAACGCTCAGTCCAGGCAGGCCCCCGGCAGGTACCAGATCTTGAGCGAGGATTCGTTGAAGCCCTGGTTGCCGCCGAGCTCGAGGCCAGCGCTCTTGCGCGCAGACCGACGGGTCTGGAACTCGTGGCTGCCAGCGCCGAGCTCCTCGACGTGGAGCAGGGTGTACTTCCCCTCGTCGTGCTTGTGGTTCACGGTGGTCGCGACGCTGGCTACCTCCGAGCCATCCTTGTAGATGGCCATATTGAACCAGGCCTTGCCGGGCTTGCGAATGGCCGTCGCTTGCACGAACACGACGGCGTTCTGGTCGAGTTCGACTCGGAGCGCGGCCGGATTGTCTCCGTCGTTGCCACTGTCGGTCAGGATCGTGTACTTCATCGTGCCTGAGGTCATTGCGGGTCGTCCTTTCGTGTAGAGCGAGCGAGAGCGTTCAGGACCATCCTGGTCCCCGATGAGCTGGGGTCTAGGTGAGGCGGGGTCGGAGAACCGAGGGGGAGCGGATGTCCCCAAGGAAGAGAAGGCGGTCAGCGAGTCTCGGTATCTGGATGCGGAGCCAGGAGAGGAGGCCCAACCGCTGACGGATGCGACCACTGGAGTCGCGGCTGGGGCTGCGGTGGCGGGCCTTCCAGGAGGGCGGCTGCGGGGATCTGAACATGGAGAAGCGGGGGTGGTGGTGGCTGGAGGGGGCGTGCCCCAGTCAACGAGTGAGCTCTCGTGTTCTGGTCGGAATCTTCGGGCGGACCCGCTCGAGCTGAACCGCAAGACCGTCCTCCAGAGAAAGGGCGAGAAATGTTGGCCAACCTCCAAGCCCCCAATCGTTCGCCTGGCCATGACGACCTCAATCCTGCACCCGGCCATGGCGGCGCACGTCCGCCTCCGCCATACGACCCACTTCAAGGCGCATGACCGAAGGTACTCGCCAGAGGATCAAGCGTTCCTCGATCGAGTTGCGCCACTCCTGCATGACCAGCCGGACCAGGTCATCGCCCTGGTTGAGGCCGAGCGACCCGACTGGAAGGACGAAGGAGATCTCGTTGCGCACTTCCTCATCGGGATCGCCCTACACGCCCTCTGCCGGCATCAGGAAGCCGAGCCGCTGCTGGAGTTCGTTGCCGCAGCTCGTCGCGGGACGGACTTCGAAGCGGCCTCTCTTGTGAACCTCGGTGAGGTCAAGCTGATGCTGGGAGATCGTGGTGGGGCTCAGGAGCTCCTGTACCGAGCCATCTCCCTCGAGCCCTCACGGCCGAGCGTCCTTGAGTTGGAGCTCCTCATCGCGAGCTTTGGACGGGACGAGGTCGCCGTGGAGAGCGCGCTCGAAAGGTTGGAGAGCGATCTCCCAATGTGGAAGCAGTGCACGCGTCTCATCGAGGCATTCGCAACGAACACCGACCTGGCATTCGCCCGTCAGTGTCCCTCATGGGGGACTCGCGTAGGGCAGCACCTGGAGGTCTCGCGATGAACTATCTTCGACTCTGGCTGATCACTGCCGCCGCCCTCGTGGGCCTCGCTGAGCAGAGCCTCAGCGCTCCGTCGCACGGACTCATCTTGCGGACCGCCTACGTCCTGGAGCAGGCCGCCCTCGACGTCATAAACACCGATCACCCGATCGAGCTCGCCTCCGACGCCAACTCCTGAGGAGACGCCATGTCGAAGTACGATCCAGGCATCCTGCAGCTCCTCAAGGTCCAGTGCGGATTGGAGAGCGATGCTCCGAGCTCGATGTTCCGAGACTCAGCGTCGATGGACGAGCTCGCTCGGCTGCTCGACCCAGCGATCCGCGCGGGATTGAATCAGGCACCTCTGAGGCTCCGCGACGACTTGACCCAGGACGCATGGGCCAAGATCCTCGCGGACCTCAACACGGCGACCCCCCTCGAGAAGCTGAAGTCGCTTGCTAGGCCTGGGCGACTTGCGGCATGGGGCCGCACGATCGCCGCGAACACGGCTCGCGACGCGCTGCGGAAGAACCGCGAGGCATCCCTCGATGAAGAGGGGCTTGGAGGGGCGGATCAGTTGGTCTGCCAGCAGGACGGTCCGGCTGTAGCGGCTGAAGGGGGCTACTTCGAGCTGCCGCGCCCACTGCGTGTGCTTCGCTCGGCGAAGACGCGACTCGGGCTTCGGGTCCTGATCTTGCGTCTCCGCGGGCGGACCTGGAAAGAGGTCGCACATAAGACCGGAGTCCCCGACAAGACCGTGCGACGGGCACTTGATGGGTTGGTCGCGCTGATCAAGGAGCGCGGGCTCCTCGATGAGCCCGGCTTGGGCTGACCTAGATGTGGCGAGCGCCGGCTTGTTGATCCACAGGACCTCTGGGAGAGGAGGCCGCCGGGCGAAGCGTTCCGGGTGGCGCACGTACGCGGACTCGAGCACCACTGCGCGTCGCGCCCGTTCCGCCTCACGCGGCTTCCACTAAAGGTCCGGGAGAGCCCGACATGTCACGCTCGGGGCCGTGGCGCTCAGCCAGCCACCCCCGAGCGTGGCGGGACGATCTGTTACCCATGTTCCGGGTTGCACACAGGCCGAGGAACCGACGGATCAGGAGTATTGATCCGTCAGCCTCGAATCCTCTGCCGTTCGCCTGCGTAGGGTCATCGTCGGGCGCAACGAGCGCGCGGCGCTACTCAACAGAACGCACTAAGGAGGAACACATGCTGAACTGCTTCTTCGCGGCGGCCGTCTTGCAGGGCGGTATACCGCGGCTGCTGCCCGAACCTATCCACGTCCCGGATGTCCCCTCAGTCACACTCGCGCTGCCATCGCCGGGAACTTGGGCACCCGCTGGTGCAGCCGCGCCGCGCCTTGAGGTGCCTGCGCAAGGGCTCTTCCAAAGCCTGGGCTTCCTGCGCAACGAGGGCGCCTTCCCACCCTCGGTGGCCTACGTCGCCTGGATCGACGGCGGCGTCGTGCGCATCCTCGAGGATGGGTCCGTGGATCAGGCCTACCCCGTTCCCGGCGCAGAGCGGAGCTGGGTCATCCGGCAACGTGTCGAGGGACTCGTGCCCGCAATCGAGGGGCACGGCAGCCCGCATGCGGTGGGAACCCAGGTCACGATGTTCGGACCGGGCTCGCTATTGACAGCGCCACATCAAACTGGACGCCACGCCCTGAGCCTAGGCGCCACGGGGGAGGGGGTCGCAGTCGAGCTCCGGCACACCGGACGCGCCGTCGAGATGCTCTTTCACGTCCCTCCGGGAGCCGACCCCGAGGCGATCGATGTCGCCGTGGACGGTCTCGAGGGCTGGTCGCTGGACGCCTCCGGCGCGCTCCGGTCGGAAGTGAGCGATGGCGGGTTCCAGCTCAGCGCTCCCGAGGCCTTCAGCTCCGACGCCTCCCAGTCGTCGGTTCACTACGTCCTTCGGCCTGGCGGCTACGGGTTCGATGTCGGCCCGTACGACCGTAGCCGTCCGCTGACGATCGATCCCATCCTCTCAGCCACCTTCATCGGAGGCAGTGCCAACGACTCGCCCACCGACGTGGCGGTCGCGAGTGACGAGACAATCTTCGCGTGCGGCTCCACCCTCTCGCCCAACTTCCCCTTGACAGTCGGTCCGATCGGCGCGACAGCCTCGACCGACGGCTTCATTGCGCACATGGATGCGGCGCTCACCGCGCCGATCGCGATCACCCTCTTCGGTGGTAGCGATATCGACGCGCCCTTTGCGCTCGACGTCGCCGCGAACGGGGAAGTAACTATCGCGGGGGCCACCTGGTCTAGCGACTTCCCCGGAGCGTCGGGGCCGGTCGCGGGAAACACAGATGGGCTGGTGGCTCGGTTCAATGGCGCGCTCGACACGATCATTGCGGCCAACCGCATCGTCGGTACTGGTGATGACTCTCTGTTCGCCGTCACAGGTAGCTACGTCGCCGGCTGGATCGAAGACCCAGCGAAGCATGGCGTGGGGAGGGCTGCCTATGTGGCCCTCCTGACTTCCGGGCTGTCGGTCTTCTCCGAGAAATCCATCAACACGACCGACCCCAACACCGAGGTGTTCAGCGATCTCGCCGTCGTAGATGGCCGGGTCTACGCGGTCGGCGTCGTGAACCAGGATGCCTGTGTAGCCCGCTACGACGCCTTCTTGTCTCAACCGCAGGTCGACATCCTTCTGGACTTCGGCGCTCTCAACAGCGGCGTAGACGAGTTCGGCAATGTCGCGCTCAACCCGGCAACGGGACAACTCGTTGTTTCGGGAGCATTCGATGGGCAGAGCGCCGGACTGGTGGCAACGATCAACATCCCCAACCTGGTCCTCGCGTCCGCGGTCCAACTGACGGGATCGGGCAGCAACAACTCAGCCGGTGCGGTCGACGTCAACAGTTCGGGCGAGATCTTCGTCACCGGCTACACAAACTCGCCGGACTTCCCGCTCACGATCCATGCGGACCAGCTTGCATTCGCGGGTGGTGGCTTGGATGCCTTCTTCGTTCGCCTCGATAGCGGCTTGAGCCTCCTTTACAGTTCGTACCTCGGCGCCTCCAATGGATCCGAGGTCGCCGGCGCACTAGACCTCCAGGGGGAGCGGACGGCTGTGATCTACCTAGGCACCGCAGGGAGCGCTCCAGCTGCTGCCCCCGGTTGGGATCCGTCGCCCAACGGAGGCAATGGCACCTACCTCGCACGCGTCGCCGTCGACCCGCTGACGCCCGCCTTCGGGGTGGAGACGGCGTCGATCAGCGGACAAGGAACGCAGTCGCTCGTCCTCGACCCGGGCATTGAGTTCGGCGGCTCCACCTTCATCATGCTGGGCTCTATCACGGGCACCTCTCCTGGAATCCAGGTGGACGGCCTCGTGGTCCCCCTACAGCCTGACGCATACTTCGACATCGTGCTCTCAAGTCCCTCGCTGGTCCTAAGCACAGGGGCAGGCGTTCTCGACGGCTTCGGACAGGCACTCGTAACCTTCGCCGTGCCGCCCGGCCTCAGTGGCAGTCTGGCCGGCGCGACACTGCATCACGCCTACGTCCTCCTTGGGACCGGTGGCACCCTTGCTCTCGCGAGCAACGCGGTGCCGGTGACACTGGGGCTCTAGGGAGCCCGCTCCGCCGAAGCTCGCCCTGCTGGGCCCTCTCGCGCAGCAGGGCGGGCAACGAGCGATCTGCAGGCGCTCGAGGTCGCTGAAACTGATGGGGGAGAGACGACGGCCGCAGAGACTAACGCAACCCGCAGCGAAGCGGGGACAGGCACTTCTCGCCAAGGGGCCCGGTTCGAGAGTCTGAACTTCGTACGACCGGGCGCCGCTGTGCGACCACAGGGGCGGAAGCAATCCGGGCAAGAGCAACTCACTGTAAGATCCCAATGCAATACGTCATCCCCACCCTTCAGACACTCCTTATCTTCGCACTTGCCACAATTGTGCTCGTTGAATCACGGCCTGGCTCACGAGGGCCGCGACGCTCGATCACCGGCATCGGGATGGCGATCCTCCTCGCAATGCTCGCACTCACCGTCATCGACGTATTCATGGAGTCCGGTGTTCGCTCAAAGCTGGCAGAAACGCAGCTCGAGCGAGATTTAGCCGCGCAGGAGCGGGACCAAAGGACTGCTACATTTATGGCCTACCTTGTCTGCGTCGACGAGGCCGAAGAGCAGACGGTCAGTTTAGAGGGCGCGGTCTCGCGAACCATCGATCAACTTGAGCAGACGCGAGGCGAGATGCTCCAGTGCGCCGAACTCCTAGGCGCACCGTCCGAGATTCTGGAGACGACGAAGTCTGTGGCGCCCGCTTCACTTGACGACCCCGTCGAACTCGAAAGTGCATCGAGGACATTGGAAACACTGATTTCGGGATGCATTGCAAGATGCCAGACCCAGATCGACCTCTGGCGTGACGTCGGAGTGAGTGAGGCAACCCTGGCGATCATCGAGCCAACATTGAAAACGACCAAGGCGCAGCTATTGGCGGACATCTCAGGCTACGAAGCGCTGACCGTCGACGAAATGGACGCAGAAGCACACCTCATGCATGCCAGGATGCTTGTCGCCAAGTTCAGAAGGCACGCAAGCCACCTGCATCGCCAGCTGCCGCTGGCCGTGGAGCGCTTCTATCAGCGTCTCCGTTACTCCCAAGAGAGGGGCCTGAAAGAGAACTTACGGGAACTCCGAAGTCGATGCGAACGACCGGCGATAGCGCCGCAATGACAGTCTTAGCGGAAGCACGTTCAGCCGGCGGCTGAACCTCTGGAACGCTGCCTTGAGGCTCACAATCTCAATCTCACAGCGCCTGAATCCGTGGGGCCCATTCGGGGACGCGCGAGCCGCGCCGTTCCGAACGGCCGCGTGCAACGAGTACAGCCAAGCCGGCGAATCAGATTCGCCGGCTGGCTGGTGTATTCAGCGAGGACGCTGGAGCCAAATTCGTATGAACGCCTAGCCGCCCTCGGAGCTCCACGACCTTCTTCGGGTCGCCACCACGGGCCCTCTGAGAATGCACGCTCCTCGACACTCGAGAGGGTACTATTCGACCAGCGAGCTCGAGGCCGCGAATCCACCCGTGCAGAAGGCCGACGATCAGCGTGGGTGCGAGCGGCAACTACTCTGACACCGTGCGGTTTGAGGACCGCTAAGAGTTGTCGCGGATGAACCTGTCCGTCCCAATCGTCCTTGAGACGTTCGGATAGTAGAAGCCCCGCTTGGTCATTGGCTTGCGCGCGTCGAGAGCACGACGGGCAACGAGATAGTGAGTTGGCGGGTTCAGACGTCGGTGGCCCCACCCCAGGTCGGTTGCAAGGTCAGCGCTATTGGCGGATCCGGACGACCTGCCAGCCATCGCTTCAGCTACAGCGAGGGCGTCTCCTTCGAGGCTCCAGCCCATCACGGACTCGTCCATCGAGAAGAACAGCTCCCACTCTACTTGGACGACTTGGGGCTGACCGCCAAGTTCTCGCGGCAGAGTCACAAGCCCACGCTCTTCCAATTCGTCTAAGGCCATCTCTAGATCACCGTCCTTGATCCCGAGAAAGGATCGGATGCCGGCGACAGGGAACTGTTCGGAGCCGGGGCAGCCGTCTTGCGAAATCTCGCAGAGATGTCGCGCGATTTTGTCTGTGTCAGTATGCAGTCTCATCCCTTCCCCTTCCTTGCGTCCGTTTCCAGCAGGGTCCAGTGCGGTTCGTGCCCGGCGGCCATGATGGAGTCCGCGGGGTTCGCCGGCACCGAGCCCGATTCATTCGCGTCCGGTACGGAGACATTCCACGAGTATCTCGCTCGGGGGTTGCCCGCTCCCACATCGAAGATCCGCACAAGCACGTCCTGCGTTCCGCCGTCTTTCCGGGTCCGGTAGCATCTGTACTCGGCGATCAGGCGATGGGCCTCGAAGATGCCGTTGCCTTTCAGGATCTCTCGAACGTCGGCATCCGACTCGAACTCAGCGAACTCTCTCATGGCTCCTCGACTTACGAACGACCTGTGAGGCTACGTTCAACGGTAATCAGCTCAGAGAGCTTGGTCGCAACACCTTCCATCGTCTCCTCCGCTGTGTTCAGCCCGCCCCTCGAGGCCAGCAGGGGGCTGACGTCGCGGAGAGCCTCATACGTTGTTTTGTGTACAACCGGGATGAGCCGTTCACGGGCGAGGAGCGCCGAAAGCTCCCTCTCAGCAATGCCCTCCGCGGAGATACGGTCCAGCAGAGCCGGGGTTACCAGCACGACTCCAACTCGTGAATTTGCCAACCCCTTGTCAATCGCGCGGAGCAATGGAACACCGAGGCCGACATCCTTCTCACTGAACCAGACGCGGACACCGGCTGACTCCAACAGACCGTGAAGCTCCTGCGCAGCCCCCATCCGGTCGTCCCACGCATGGCACAGGAAAACATCCCGGAGGTCGGGGACCTTCGCGAGGCTCTCGACGCTGCTCCTCACCGATGTCAGTGCACGAACCTCGGTAGGCGTGTAGGACACAGATGAGCCGGGCGGCGACCAGTGCGGCTTCGTAGTGGCTCGGACTCTGCCGCCACCGCCACTCGAACTGCCGCCGCCTCTATCGCCTGAATAGGAATAGGACGACCGCGGCGAGCTCCCGTAGCTGGCGTATCGCCCATAGCGGCCGCCGCATGCAGGGCAGTCCGCAGCTGCGTTCGGTGAACTGTGTCCCCGTACAGGTGCTGTGCATCTGGCCATGCCCTTAGATTCCCTTCCCCAGGTCCGATTCATAATCATTCATGAGCGGCCAAATCAAAAGCTGTGCCAACGACCCAGTTCCCGTAAATATTGGTTGGGCCCAGAGCGTGGCTGCCAATTCGACAGAAAGGCCTTTCAAAACGGCCCCGCCCGCCAATTCGGCAGCCACGCCAGGGCTGCCGCTCTCAGGATTACGTAGCCCAAACCCCGCGGCAAGGCGAAACAGGCTACCGAGAAGCGGGGGACCTCAAGGCCTGGGCCACGAACATCGCAACGCGAAGAAGGAACTCAGAGCGGCTTCTCAAGCTTGCGTGCCATGAGCTCTGCCTCTTGAACAAGCTGAGGCTCGAGCTTCTCTAGGCGCCCAACGATGTCCATCGCACCGTGCCAGACAGTCAGGATGAAGATCCGCCCGTCGAAGACATCGCACACCAGAACGTGCTCACGGACGCCGTAGAACTGCAGCCGCCCGGAGTAGTCCGAGTGCCCTCGGAGCAGCCCCGGGTTCTCCTCGAGGCGCCCAAGCGCTGCGTTCAGGTCGTCTAGGTACTCGCCGGCGACCCTCGAACTCCACTCCCGGACCGAACGCCGAGCGATCTCGTCCAGATCGGCCAGGGCCCTGTCTGTGAGGCGCAGTTCGCTCATCCGCCGCGGCGCTCCGTGCGGTACTCGTCCAGCATCCCGCGGAGGTCGCCTGTGAAGGGCCGCGTGCGGCCGTGCAGGACGTCGCCGTAGCCCTCGAGAACGGCCTGGCGAAGCGCTGCGGCGTCCGTGCGCTCCTTCCGCTCGCGGATCAGCGCACGAACGAACTCACTGGGGGTCGAGAAGAGGGTCCCGTCGCCCGAGTTCTCGTCCAAGAAGGCGCGCAGCTCGTCGGTGAGGGACAGGTTGATGGATCGGGCCATTGGCTTGCCTCCGTGGTTGGTCTCTTCCTCAAGATAGCACTGTGTGACGAATATTGTCAAGTATCGTCACGCTGTGGCGGCCAGCTTGATGGGGTTCAAGGCCCCTCAGGCAGCCACGGCAGCGAGTGGGCCGCAACGCAGGAGGCTCACCCGGTTGGAGTGACGAGCTGATCTGGCCACCGCAGAGGACGCGCAAGGGCGGCCGATAGAGCGGAGCCTGGTCCAGCACATCCGCGGCTTCCTACTCGAGCAAGCGCTCGGCGAGGCCGAGAGGGGAGATGATGCGCACCCCGTGCACGACCTCATCGAGCAGGTGCCCGAAGTCGAGGCGGTCCCCGGTGACGAAGAGATCGGCCTCCGCCCGGATGGCCGCGCAGAGCAGCGGCACGTCCTTCGAGGCCAGCTTGACCTGCAGACCGAAGACGACGGTCGGAACGATGTCGATGGACTCCCGCAGCGTCTCGAAGGCCTCAAGCCAGGACGGACGCTTGAGGCGGAGGTTCTTGCGCGCCTCGAGGATCGCGAGCTCGCTGGTGATCAGCTGAGCGCGGGCGGTGCCCAACGCGATCAGTCTCTGGGTCGCGCTGCCGGCGTTGCTTGCCGAGAAGAGGACGTTGGCGTCAAGAAAGACCCGCATCGAGCTCACTCGAGCTCGGGCAGGAGCGCCTCGATCTCGGGCTCATCCTGGGCGAACTCCGCGATCCGCTCTTCGGTGTAGATCTCGATCGGGACGCTGACTGCAGGCCTCAGGAGGATGCCCTCGGGCGTCTCCTCGGCGAAGAGTTCTTCGCCGGCCTCCAGGCCGAAGGCCTTGCGAAGCGCTGCGGGGATCGTCACGACCCCTCGGCTGTTGATGATGATGCGTTCGGGCATGTTGGGCCTCCCTTCCAGGTCCACATGCAGTATAGCAGTAATTCTGCATTGCTGCAAGACTGTCATTGCTGGCGGGGTCTGGAAGGTCGATTGGGCCCCCCCACCGCGCTGGTTTTGGTCGTGATAAAATATATTATCACGAATCACGCGTCCAATGGAGCGAGCCCGAAAGGGTCGTGAGAGTCTTGGCTTGAAGTGCACACATCGTGCGTGTACAATACTCACGTTATACGCCGAGCCCTAGCTGGCTCCGCTGCCCGGTCGTCACCGTTCGTGCTTCTTCATGGGACTCCTAGAGGTCGCGACCAACGCTCTCACCATCTCTCTTTCGACCCCCTCGCGATGACGCAGAAGCCCCGGAGACCGGCGACCTCGCGCAGCGGACGAGTCGACCCCTGATCCGAACCTCACATGAGTAGGAAACAGTGGTCGTTCCCTCCGCTGGCCTTCGAGCGCCAGATCGACTCCAAGGCCAGCGTTGACGAACGACACAAGCACTGACACCAGCAACACCACCGAACGAGACTTAGACACCACGATCTGGGAGGGCCTCACGGATGCGACCGTCGAGCCCTCCGCCATCGAGGCACGCATCGGCAAGTGGCTTGTCATCAAGCTGTCCAGGTCCCCTGCCGTTGCTTCGGCAGCGGTCAGCCTGTTGGCCCTGTTGGCCATCGCTGTCGCCGCCTGGCAGAACACGCCTTGGTACGCCTATCAGGCAGCGTTCGGTGGACAGCTGATAGCCCTCCTAAGCATCTACATCCATGTCAACCAAGGAAGGGAGTCCCCGAGGCTCCAAGCATGATCGCGTGAGGCTCAGCTTCAACGTTACTTCGAGGGTTCGGGAACAGCTCGGGCGCCTACAAGAGGACTGTGAAGCTGAGTCCCTCACCGAAGTCCTGCGCCGGGCCTTTACGGTCTACGAGGACCTATTGAAGGTTCGGCGCGACGGCGGCCAGGTCGTCCTCGAGCATGAGGACGGCCGCCGCGAGGTGTTGAGGGTGTTCTGATGGCGCGCAGACGCAAGAGAGGCGCTCGCGGAAGAAGATCGCACGGGCTCCTTGACAGTCACGACCTGGAAAGTGCGCGCGAGTGTGTGATCGCGGAGGCCAATGCGGAACTCGAGTACGTCGGCCCGCCTTTGAACTGGCCGTACGGTCCGAACACAGAACTGGGCCGAGACTCTAGCCCATCCGAGATACTGGACTGGATCGGCGCTTTTCGAGACTCTCTTTCCGATATCTTCGAGAGGCTTTGCGACGGATTCATGGGCACCCCCGAGCAGGCTAGGGAATTCTATGAAAGCTCAGCTGTTACGTCTCTACTGGCCAGTAGCTCAAGGGCCCTTCGACTTCATCGTCAGGCGAAGTTGCTAGCCAGAACCGGTGCGCGTTGAAGACCCTAACCGTGATCGACGCGCTGACCGCGGCGACAGCCCTGCGTCACGGCCTTCATGTGATGACCCGGAACGTGTAGGGCATCGTCTTCAACGATCGCTGACGAGACTGGCTCGGGGTAGTCGCTCGCAGAAGCTCCTCCACGCTCGACTGGGTTGGCTCGATCTTCATGGCGCTCTTTGTTGCTGCTGGCCGCGGCACGATTGCCGGGACACATGGTTCCTGTCAGCAGAGACGCCATCCGTGACAGAGATCCCGGGTGATCTAGCCTCGGCGGCCGCGGACCCATTCGAGAGACAGGCGCGAAGATGAGATGACTGAGACACCCAGCACGCGCGCCCTGACCACCTCGAGCGGCCACAGCAGACGGCTGCTGTCGGCCGAGCAGTTCCACCAGCTGGCAGACGTCCCGGCGCCCGCGGTCTGGCTGGCCAACGTCGACAAGGCAAGCTGCCGGGTTGGGTCTGGAAGCGCGTGAGCGCCTAACCCTCCAATCGGCTCGAACACCATTGGATAGCGCCACTACGGAGGAAGAAGTGGCTTTCACAGCCCGCCTTCCTCCAAACGGAGGGCGCTAGCGTCACTGTTCCATCGATCTCGACCTCCACGGACCACCTTGGGTGCCCACCGACAGTGTTGAGCTGGATCTCCTCTCCACAACCACAAGGACAGAGCATCACAACGCTCCAGACGTGCTCGCCCTCGCCAAGCAGATAGACGGTTCGAGGGCGCAAGACCTCGGGAGGCTCTTCTACCCGGATGGTCTTGAGCGCAGCCGGCCGCCGGACGAAGAAGCCCTTCGCCCACGACCAGAGGCGGTCAATCCAACTCATGTCTCGTCGCCCTCACCAAGGCCCGGCATGCCCAAGAAGGGCGTCGCATCTCCCCTGCCCACTATCCGCTCTTCGTGAGGGCCAGCTCCTGGGTCCTCTTCGAGCACCCAAAGCGTGTTGGTCAAGCTCACGCGTTGGACCGCGTAGGCGGCGTTCTCGCCAGACCGGAAGGGGTGCAACCGCGAGAGAAGCTCGATGACCGCAAGGCTGGCGAAGTAACTGTTCACGCTCACCACGGCTGGACGGTCTTCCTGGACGCCCTCGATGTAACCGCGCTTCAGCCTGTCGACGTACCCTTCGGGATCGGTGTCGCGCAAGCTCTCCGCTTCGAGCGCTTTGGCGGTGAAGACGCCGCGTTGAACTAGGCCTGCTCCATCGGGGCGTAGATAGTGCACAGCCCCTGCCACCTGATCGACGTCACCGTGGCCGTCGCCCTCCAGCTTCACGCCGAGGTCGATGTAGGCCAGCGTGTAGTAGCGCGCCAGGCGGTTGAGGATACTCCGCCCCCCGAGGCTGTCCATGCAACCGAAGACGACGTCGCAGGACGCGAGGGCTTTCCGGGCCTGGTCATCCTGGAGCGGAGCGTGGAAGGTGCTGACGGTAGTTCCGAGGCCCATAGCCTCCACGGATCGTGCCAGGACCTGAACCTTCGGCCGGCGTTGCACGGCATCCTCCATGGTCGAGCCGACGATGCGGTTCAGGTTCTTCTCCTCGACGTGGTCGGGGTCGACGAGGACTAGCTCCCCCACCCCCAGACGCGCCAGCTGTTCGACCAGAGGGCTCCCTGTACCTGAGCATCCGGCGACACCCACGGTGAGTTGGCATAGAAGGTTCGTTGTCCCCGCTCCGAAAAGCTGTGCGTGTCGTACGGCGAACTCCGGCACCGCCCCGCCGCTGTCCTCTGTCCAGATTCGGATGTCGTCACCGATGACGCTGATCTTCGAGATCGCCTCGAAGGAGCCATCGGGATGAACCGCGCGAGCGATGACCGATCCACCGGGGAGCAGGATGGCACTTACGTGTGGGCGATCACCATCGACCCAGCCGAACACGGACTCGAAGAACTGTCCGTCGGACTGGTCGTCGGTTTCGGAGAAGTGCGGGTACCCGCACGGGTGTGAGTGGAACTTGACCAGGGCCAGCCCCTCGTCGTTCGCCCTCGACAAGAGCGGCTCCAGGAAGGTCGGTGGCCAGGTCACGTAGCCAGAGCTGCGGTCGCAGAGCTCGTATGGCACCGCCTCGATCTCGTGCAGCATCAGGGCATCGGTGCCTCGGCGACCACACAGGGCGATCGCCACGGCCTCCTTGCCGTCCCCTGGAAACAGGTGGGCGGCCAGCAGGGAGTGCTGGCCGCCGGTCATGCGAAGCTTCATGCGGCGACCCGGAGCTCGCGCACAAGCCACTCACCCACGAGGAGCATGTGCGTATCAAGGCCGTCGGTTCCAGGCAGCCACGGGTTCTGGGCCGTCCTGTGGCGGGACCAACGCTGCCAGACCTTGCCGTCCAGCCGGTGATCGGTGAGCTGCCGGATGGCGGCACCGTCGATCCTGGAGAGGGCCGGGTGGAAGTAGGCCATGTCGATCTGGGCCTCCGGGTAGGTCGCAGCAAGCTGCAGGGCGACCGACGTCGAGTTGGTCTGGTAGCCGCCCGGGATGGCGTACTCGTGGATGACGAGCCACATCGTGTTGCCGTCCCGGATGGCCTCCCAGGGCCACCCCATCTCCTCCAAGAACGCGACGTCCTCGGGCGGGAGCGTGAACTCCCGCCGAAGGTCAGCCACAGGACCCCTCCGTGGTGTCGCAGGGGATCGTCATAAACCGCTCGACGCCCGGCCGCACGAAACTCACGGTCTCGCCAGGAGCGACCTCCTTGGTCTCGCCACCCTTGAACTTCTGAAAGAGCTTGTGGGTCTCCGGGGTCTTCTCGACCAGCCGCAGGATCTGCTGTCCGGTGAGCTCCGGGTGCGGAACGCGGATGGTTTTGCGGTCTACGCGGATGATGTAGACCTTCGCGTGGGGCTTACCGCAGTCCGCCGGGTGTTCCTTGGTGAACTGCTCTACGTCGAGCTCGTCCTGAAGCTCTTGCTCGGGATCATTCTGTGTCATGGTTCTCTACCTCGTATTGGTGCCGTGCCGGCTACTTCTGGACCACCGTGGCACCAGGCCTGCCTGCTCACCCTCCTGTGCCGTGCTGGGCCCCCGTCGCGGACATTGATCTCGACGAAATCACGTCGCCCTGAGAGACCCCGGCGGCACGACGACCGACGACCTCACAGGGCCGTCGTAGACCCCGATGGAGAGGACGTCGTACTTGTTGGCCCACGTCTCGAAGTGGAAGACGTGCTGCTGGCCGTTCGCGTCCTCTAGGCAGACTTCTCCGGTGCCAAGCGGGCCTCTGCGGCGGTCGTACCGGCAGTAGCTTCGCAGAGCGTCCACGAGTTCAGCTTCGGTGACGCAACCGAACCGCTCCCGGAAAGCGGGAGACTCGATGCAGTAGCGGCAGGGTTCCGCCGCTGTGTGGTCGTGTGGCAAGGCCGTCACGAGACCGACGAGCGGCTCTCCCCTGTGCGCCTCCTCAATAAAGCGCCAGAGGGTCGACGGGTACGAGTTCCCGAACGTCTTGGCGAGGGCTTGGATGGACTTGATGTCCATCGCGTGATCGCTCGCCTCTTCGACGAAGCGCCCCTGCATGAAATTGAGCTGACCGGCGGCGTAGTTCGCTTCGCCTTCGAGCTCTTCCTGACACGCCGGGCTCAGCAGTGCCTCGGGGTCGCCGAACAAATACCGCTTATGGTGAGGAATGAGGCTGTGACCGATCTCGTGCGCCTTGATCCACCGATGCTTCAGCTTCGGAGCCTCATCGCTGATGAGAACTCGGCCGCGAGTGGACTCTCCCGACCCCTCTTGCCAGGGAAGCCACAAACCCCAAACCTGTGCTCGCTCTGCGATCGCAAACAGACTCTCTACAGCCTTCTTGGCAAGACCGATGGTGCCAACCTTCGCCCGGTGCACCATTTCCTGGCGCAAGCTCGGGTCGGTCAGGCTGAAGTAACGAAGATCCAGCTTCAGCCGTTCGAGGACTTCGTCGGTATTCAACGGCGGCTCAGCGCCCACCTCACGCAGCACACGTGAGACGATCCCCTGGATCTCCTCCGCGGCGAATGGATCAATCGGAGTGTTTTTCATCCCCTCATTCCGTGTAGTCCCCCAAGAAGCGAATGATCTGGTCCAGCTGCTTCTTCTCTTCCCGGCTGAGCTTCCCCATGCCACGGGAGAAGGCTGCCCACTTGAACTGTTCGACGCCTTCACGGAACTCCGCGGCATCCTTCTGAACACGCACGGCTCCAGCGAGGATCGAAAGGGTTCGGTCCTTCAGCTTGAAGAAGTCCTCCAGGCGCGCGAGCGTTCGAAGTGATGGCACGAACGTCGGGTCGGATTCTGTCCGGAGGACGTCCTCCACCGGCACGCCAGCCTGTAGGGCGAGCTTTGCTTCAGTCAGCTTCTTCTTGCGTCGCAAGAGAAGCAGCAGCTCTCCGAGGTGCTCCGGCCCCTCGTTCGCCGGCGCCGGGAGATGAACTCCGGCTTTCTCGAAGGCCTTCTCGATGACGTCCTGCGCACGCGCAGCTTCCTCGTCGAGATCGAGACCTTCGTTTTGAAGAGCCTGTCTCAGCTCTCCTTCGGACGCCTCCAGGATGGACTCCCGGAACGCTACGGACATCGCTCGGGCCTTGGCCACGAGCTCCGCGTTGTTCTTCTTCATTGCCCTTCCTCGCTTTGGTTGTTCTTGGCTGACTCAGTGAGCTTCCGCCAGATGCGCTTGTTCACCGTGTCGTACCGGGGTCTCTCTATGCCGAGATGAGCACAGGTCTCGGACGGAGAAAGTTCGAGCGAGCGACAGCGAAGCACCTCAAGCGCTTCCTCGTCGTGCTCGAAGAGTCCCTCCAGCTGCGCGAGCTCTTCCCGAGCAAGGACGACATCCACCACGATGGAACCCTCCGCCTCGTCCGGGCGATCGCCGGGATCGAGCTCGTCCACAGAATCCTCGGCCCAGGCATGCGGCTGCGCCCTCCTGACCCTCAGAGCCTCCCAAGAAATGCTCTGCATAGATCGGATCAGGTGTTTGACAATGGTGACTGACCTTCGCCACCGCCTTGAACCCTGCAGCGTTCGGACGATGGCTTCTTGGAGGAGATCGTCGGGGTCAGACCCGGCGTTGGGGCCGCTCATCCTTTGGTTCCAATAGGATCGGGCCACCACCGAAGGGTCGCCTTACCCTTCTCGGAGAGCCCGGCGATGGCCAGGGCCGCTTCTTCGGGGCTTGCGCGGTCGTCCTCGGGGGACGTGGCGGGCTGTGGTTGCGATGCTGTCATAGAGTCGAGACCCTCCTCTGCTCCCCTTTGCCGTGCCCCGGCGGACTCGCGGACATCGGATTCCGAGTTTTCTGAATCGGCCATCAAAAGGCTCCGAGCTCGTCGTCAACCTCGGCAGCCTGCCACTGCCGCATCTGAGTGGATCGGTGACGCAAGTGAGCGTCCTGCCACTGCTGAAGGGTCCAGTGCTTGACCTTGCGGGCGACCGTGAACGGCTCCAAGCCGCGGTGCTGTTTGGCGACGCGAATGCACTTCTCGACGATGCGCTCCACTTCAGTGGGCTGGCAAGGATTGGTGCCGGCGAAGCTGCCCCTCCCCCCATCGCGGCTACGCCGAGTAGCTCCATCGCGATGTTCTCTGAGCTGACTTCGGTCGGCCTCCTCATCGGCGATGGCGATGAACGCGGTCCCGTCCTTCGAGGTCAGGTCGAAGAACAGCGCCGGTGGCTTGGAACCGCGCGTCTGGGCGCGGAATGGCGGGCAGGTGGGCGGCGTCCCTGGGGACACTTGACAGCGGGGTCAGGGTGTGCGATCATGTCTAGATGATCTAACCTAGACGAGGAGACCTGCACATGATCTGGAAGCTGGCGGAAGCCAAGAAACAAGTTGAGCGAGGTGGTGCGCCGCGCCCTTGCTGGTGAGCCCCAACGCATCGAGCGCCGGGACGACGCCGTTGTCGTCCTCTCGGCCGCCGAGTTCGACCGACTCACCGGCGCCCGCCCAGACTTCGTTGAGTTCCTCATGAGCTGGCCGGACATCAGCGACCTCGATCTGTCGCGCCACTCCGGCCCAGGTCGGGCAACCGATCCGCTCGAGGCGCTAGGACTCGACGATCAGGAGCGCCGCTCATGAGGGTCCTGCTCGACACCTGCGTGATCTCGGAGACGCTGCGTCCCAAGGGCGCCCAGCGGGTCAAGGACCGCGTCCGCGGCCTCACCAGCCGCGACACCTTTGACGCTCGGAGAGCTTGTCCACGGCATCGCGCGACTCGACCCGAGCCCTCGCAAGGACACACTGGAGAGGCTCGTCCTAGAGATGGAGCAGCACGACGACCGGATCGTCGACGTCGACGCCGAAACAGCGCGGATCTGGGGCGAAGTCAGGGCGCGGGTGGCCAGGACCACCCCACCGATCGACACGCTGATCGCCGCGACCGCTCTGCGTCACGGTTTCCACGTGATGACGCGGAACGTGAAGGACTTCGAGGGCACGGGCGCCCTTCTCATCAACCCCTGGGTGGACGCATGAGCGAGCAAGATCGTCGAGCCCATCTACCGGCGCGGCAGGGCGAGAGGCGGCTCTCAGCGGCCCAGTTCCAGCACCTCTCCGACGTGCCGGCCGCCGCGGTCTGGCTGGCCAACATCGACAACCCCAACACCAGGCGGGCCTACCAGGGCGACGTAGAAGCCTTCGTGAGCTTCTGCGGCGTCGAGACCCCTGCAGAGCTCCGCCTCGTCACGCGGGCCCATCTGCTCGCTTGGCGTGGCGTCCTCGAGGCTGACGGGCTCGCTGCGGCGACCATCCGGCGCAAGCTCTCGGCCGTCTCGTCTCTGTTCGACCACCTGTGCAACGAGAACGCGGTCGAGAGCAACCCCGTCGCCGGCGTCAAGCGCCCTGGGGACGGCGCCAATGAGGGCAAAACCCCAGCCCTGTCTGATGAGCAGGCGCGCAAGCTCCTGCAGGCGCCCCGCGGCGACAGCCTGAAGGCGGTGCGAGACCGGGCGATTCTGGGCACCTACCTCTTCCACGCCCTGCGCAGATCCGAGCTCGCCGGCTTGCGGGTCGAGAGCATGGCCGAGCGACGGGCGTCATGCATCTGACCGTCTCAAGGGCTCCAAGACTCGCTTTCCTCCTGCAGCGCTTGCGGCAATCGACGACTACCTCGAGCTCGCCGGGCACCGCGAGGACCGCAAGGGCGCCCTCTTCCGCCCCGTGCGCAACAACCGCACCGGCAAGCTCGACGGGGCGATCACCGGGGACGGGGTCTACAAGATGGCCAAGACATACGCCGCCAAGGCCGGCGTCCACGTCGACGGGCTGTGCCTGCATGCACTGCGGGCGACCGCGGCCACCAACGCGCTCGAGCACGAGCGGACATCGCCTACGTCCAGGAGTGGCTCGGGCACACCAGTATCAGCACCACCCGGCTCTACGATCGCCGACGGTCGCGGCCGGAGGATTCCCCCACCTTCAAGGTCCGGTACTAGCGACTGCCTCCGATGCTTCGCAAGTAAGAGGTGGTCAGGTCTTCGGAGCCGGCTGAGGGCCCGAAAACGAAGGCGGACGCCCCGGTGAGCCCAACTCTATTTCTTTGCCTAGCTCGGTCTCGAGCCGACGAGGCCCGTGCGCTCCTGGAGGAGCACAGCCTGGTGGCGTGCGAGTCTGGGGTGAACCTGCTGTCCTAGTCCTTACTGACCAACCCGAGCTACCACCCGATCACCGACGTTTCCCCATCCTCAAGGACGACCGTTGTGCTGAAATCATTCCCATGCGGAGGCGACGCGACTATTCTGTAGGAGCCCGGCTGAAAGGGCCCGTATAAACTCCGACCAGTTGCGTCAACTTCCTTAAAAACGAGATGCCCTGATTCGGCCAGCCTTATCTCGATAGACCATCTAGCCTGCTGAATAGAGAGCCGCATAGACATCCAAGCTGGGGCCTTGAAGTTGACCTCACCGAGATCCTTTAAAGCATTCGCCTCTAGGTTGTGTTCTCCTAAATCCGCTACACCGAATTCCTCGTGTCTTAGGGATAGGCTGAATCGACCGGACGGCGTGAGTGCACCCCCCTCGCCGTCAAGCCGTCTCCAGATGACGCTGTCGTCAGCTTTGGGCAGGGGGGTAAACTCGAGCACTACATTCTCAAGTCGGCGGCCGACGGGGTCGGTCACGCGCACCTGAACCCCAGTGGCTGGTTCCTGCCACTCGAGCACGAGACCTGTTGTCCCCCCAACCAGGCCCTCCATCCGGGCACCCTCTAGGTATCCTAGCCCCTCGCCTGAACGCACGACGGAGATGATGTTGCCCTCAGGCAGCGCCCCCCAGAGGTCGAAATGACCTTCTCGCCGGTCCTCACCGTGGAGAGCCAGAGGTTCGGTCGAGCCGGGTCGAGGAGCGCGGCTAGCACGCCTTGCACGGGCTCGCCCTCGGTTGTTGCTACTTGGCCAGAGATCTGAAATCCACATGCAAGGACGGGGTTCCACTCGCTCGTCGAGTTTTCCTTGATGCTGACAACTTCAACAACGCTGCATCCGGGTGGGCCGATGGCCTCCAGTTTCCGCTCTCCAGGGCAGATCTGGTGGAGCTCGTACCAGCCGTCAGCGTCTGTCTCGACTGATCGCTTTCCGTACAGTCCGAGTGGAGCCTCCCCCACCCATGCCTGGGCGAGCGGGAGTAAGTTCTCCCCGATTACTCTTCCGTGTACGGTTACCCCCTTCTGAAGATCGAGGCGAACAGTTCGTGATTCACCCTCACGGAGCCAAATGGCTTCCTGGGCTGTTGCCACGTTCGCGCCCGATGCCGTAATGCCCACCCAGCGCCCGGCGGGCACGCCCTCAAACTTTCGGACTGAGCCCGGAAGCATCTCGGCCTCCAAAAGAGGATTCGACGTGTACCAATCCGAGCCAATCTCTTCAAAGGCCATTAATGTGGTGTGTATGATGCCAACGCTTACTCGGATGGTCTCGACTCCCGCAATCTGGGAGAGCTCCACGTTTAGCGACGCGCCTTTTTCTCTCAGTTGAATCTCAACGGGTTGTGGCCTCCAGTTTGAGAACTGAATGGGCGCTGGGCTTGCATACTCGGCTGAGGAGGCTGACAGTAGTGAGCCCCTTTTGATACAGCCAATGGCTATGGTGCCGTCTTCGCCCGTCTTGCCTCGATCGAAGCCGTCGGCAAAGACTGTTGCCTCAGCTACCGCTGATCCGGCGGGATCAACGACCGCGACGACACAGTGCTCGGTGAGGCCCTCTACAGCTAGCTCGACCCGCACGAAGTCGCCTGCAGCGACGGCAACGACTTCATCATGGCCGAGCGCTGATTTGACAGACCACCGTCCGGGGGTAACGCCCTCAAAAAACGACGCGAGGTTCTCGGTTCGAGCAGATCGTTTCAGCGCCCAGCCTCCTACGGATGAGATGTTCTCGATCGAGATCTCGACCTCGTGACCCCCGTAGCCGATGGATCCGCATGGAGCGACCTCGACCAGAATGCCGGGGGGTCTTGCGGGAGACTCTGCCCCTCGTGTCGCCGGGGGGATTGAGGCTGGGGTGCGGGACTCCGCATTGCTCTCAGCTTCAGCCAAAGTTTCGCCTTCAGCCGATTCATGACCCTGCTGGGCGGATTCACGGTTGACCTGATTGGGGGACTGCGTCGCACCGCGTTGCCTCGTGACAATCAGAAACGCCACAGCTAAAAGCGCCAGCAGGGTTAGTAATAATGCCCCACTCTTAACGGCTGTCCGTTTATCTATCGTAAGTCCATGCAT